>NZ_JCACKO010000139.1:0-6615 GCF_059505445.1 Brasilonema angustatum
AGAAAGAATTAGAGACTAATCATTTGTATCAAGGATTTCGTGAAATGGTATAAGACTCCTAGCTTTAGTTATGGGAACCCCTACACCCTTATACCCCTACACCCTTATACCCCTATGCCTTGCGGGCATTGACTGTGAGATTATTCAGAGCGTAGGGCTTTGACTGGATCGATTTGGCTTGCTCGCAGGGCGGGGGTCAAACTGGCTCCTACCCCCACTACGAGTGCTGAACCCAACGCTAGTGTGGCAATAGAACCGTCAAACTCATAGGGCAAGTTAAAAGTATTCGTGACTACAATTGTCAATCCATGTACCACCCCAAGACCGATAGTTCCTCCAATAAGACTTAAAAGCGTAGCCTCCAGAATAAATTGCAGCATGATTTCTTGCTGGGTTGCTCCTATTGCCCGTCTCAAACCAATTTCAGCGGTTCGTTCCGCCACTGAGGCAATCATGATATTCGCAATCCCAACACCGCCGACCAACAGCGCGATCACTCCTACTACTGCAAGTCCTTGGGACGCCATCTCAAGAGTTTTCTGCTGCTCTAGGATGTCTGATACATTGTTCCAAGACTTAAATTTTTGACTGGGGAATCGCTGCTTTAGCAGTTCCTCAGCTTGGTTGCTCAAGTTTTCCACATCTTGGAGTTTGTAAGGACGCATTTGGATGCTACCAATGTCGCGGCTACCAGTCAAAGCGTTATAAACAGACATTGGTACATAAAGTTGACCCGTTGGAGGTGCATTTTCATCCAGAGTTGTCGCCACTACCCCCACAACTACATAAGGTCTGTCCCCAGCGTAAATCATCTGACCCAGAGGTTTCTGCCCACCGAAAAGTTGTTCTGCCAACAGTTGATCCATAACGACCACTGGTCGGTAGCTGGCAAAATCTTCAGCGCTAAAGAATCGTCCTGAGACCAGTGCTTTTCCTGAAGTCAGCAAAAAACCTTGGGAAACAGGTGACATGGGTGGAGTTAATTCCTTATCCTGAAATATGGTTGGCATAGAACCCGCCCAATTAAAAGCACTGATTGCCCGCAAACCTGCTAGCCGTTGTCGTAAGAATTCCATGTCTTCCAACTTTAGTGGGGTGGTTCTACCACCAGAACCCCACTCTGGATAGACTGAAGCTTGAGGTGCGCCTCGTTTTTCTAGTTGTTGACCAATAACTGCCCGACTGATGTTACCCACTTGAAGCGTAGCACTAACAGCAGCCACACCCATAAACACTCCCAAAGCCGTTAGGGCAGAACGCAAAGGGTTTTTGCCTAAGGAGCGAAAGGTAATATTCAGTAAGTCTAGAGATGAAAGACTCATAACGGTAGATTTGCACAAATTTTAAATTCGGAATAAAAAATTAGGACAGTGAAACTTGGTAGTCAAGTTTCTAAACTCGTTTAAGCAAAAATTTTTTATTACCCCTGGTTTTTGTTTGTCCAAGTAATTTCCCATAATACCGCGTTGATTTCTTCTCAATGAAAAAAAGGCAGCAGCCCACACCAAACTGGTTACTGGACTGCTGCCTTTTCGTAATTAAGAATTACAAACTATGAACTACTTGACAGTTGCCTTACCGCCAGCATCTTCCAACTGCTTCTTAGCTTGTTCAGCAGCTTCCTTGGCGATCGCTTCCTTAACTGGCTTAGGCGCAGATTCTACCAAGTCTTTGGCTTCCTTGAGACCCAAGCCTGTCAATTCCCGTACAATCTTGAGTACAGCTATCTTCTTATCAGCTGGGACTGATTCCAGAATGACGTTAAACTCGGTCTGCTCTTCTACTGGTTCAGCTGCAGCAGGTGCAGCACCACCGGGAGCAGCCATAAAGGCTCCAACTGGTGCTGCAGCACTGACGCCAAAGGCTTCTTCAATTTGCTTCACTAACTCAGATGCTTCCAGCAAGCTCAAGGTTTTTAGTTTTTCCAAAATTTCATCAGTTGCAGTAGACATGGATATAACTCCTGTAATGTTGATAAATTATTTGTTAGTTGTTCTGCCTAGCACTAAAACTAACTAGGAAGCACTTTCTTCGGATTCGCCGCCTTTTTCCTGATCAGCGTCAGAAGCGCTTTCTGATTCGCCGCCTTTTTCCTGATCAGCGACAGCCTGCAAAGCACGAGCCAGCGAACCGGGAACCTCGTTGATACCCACAGCAATCTTGGTAGCCAAGGCGTTGATCGCTCCGGCAATTTGTGCCATGAGTTGTTCTTTGGATGGCAAATCTCCTAGAGCTTTGACATCAGGCTCTTGCAGCAGGCGACCTTCCATAACGCCGCCGCGAATTTCTGTTTTCTTGCTGGCTTTTTGGAAATCTTGGTAAGCCTTAATTGCTGCAGAGAAATCATCTTTAACCAGCAAAAAGGCAGAAGAGCCTTTGAGCAATTCTGACAACACTTGCCATTTTTCGTCGTCTTGAATGGCAATGCCCATCAGGGTGTTTTTAGTCACCTTACAAACAGTACCAGAGGGACGCAGGCGTCTCCGCAGGTCTGTGATTTCAGCAACTGTTAGTCCTTGGTAGTCAATCACCAGTGCTAGTTGAGACTGACTCAAAGTTTCTTTGAGTTCAGTAACTATAGCTTTTTTGTTTTCTAACGTTCTAGGCATCCATCTCACCTCCTTAACAAATCAGCTTTCAGGTATTGGCTGTTAGGTTTTTGCCAACTGCTGACCACCATGACAGTGATCGCTTAAAAACAATAAACCCCAGCTCTCGCAGCCGGGGTTTAGTGGTATTGACACCTTATACAGTGCGTCTATACCTTATCATCCTTATGCTATGGTACTCACGCTTATCATGCGTGGTACTGGTAGCAATTGGGGCGAAAACCTCGGCAGGACATTAAGCCAATGGCACCTGCTGTCTTGGGCTGTTGCCTATTTTATTTTGTTAGCAACCTTCAGTTGTTTGCCGTTTGTCATGTACTAATCGATGACATAACGATATTATGCTGCTTCTGTGAGTTTCAAATCGCGTAGGGCGTTAATATCTACGCTAATTGATGGCCCCATTGTGGCAGAGACATACACTGTGCGCCAGTAACGACCTTTAGCTCCTGAAGGACGGTTACGGTCGATTGTTTCTTGCAACGCCTTCAAGTTTACTAGTAAATCTTCTGGTGAGAACGAGACCTTACCAAACATAACATGGACAATGCCAGTCCGATCAGCCCGGAACTCTAATTTACCTGCTTTGAATTCTGCGATCGCACTGCCTAAGTCAAATGTTACTGTTCCACCTTTTGGTGACGGCATCAAACCACGCGGACCAAGTAACTTACCAAGCTTCGCGACCTGAGGCATAATATCAGGTGTGGCAATAAGCTTGTCAAAATCCATTCTACCTTTTTGAATTTCGTCAATTAGTTCTTCTGAACCAACGACATCAGCTCCCGCATTGGTTGCTTCTGTAACCTTTTCCCCTCTTGCAATCACTGCTACTCGCACTGTTTGTCCTGTGCCTTTGGGCAGTACGACAGTTGTTCGCAACTGTTGATCAGTATATTTCGGATCAATGCCTAGGCGGATATGCGCTTCTGCGGCTTCGGGAAACTTTGCCGTTGCTGTTTCTTTAAGAAGGGATAACGCCTCTATGGGTATATAATCCCTCTCTTCAACTTTTTCTATTAACGCCTGCATTCGGCGTGATAGTTTTTTTGCCATTTTTCTCTCTCCTGGGGTCAATTGCGAGGCTTTACCTCTCCCCCGAATAATTTTTCTTTTGTCCTAAGTCAATTGTCTAAAGCTAATGACTAATCTGTAACTGTTACGCCCATATTTTTTGCAGTGCCTTCGATGATGTTCATCGCTGCTTCTACATCATTAGCGTTAAGGTCAGGCAGTTTGGTTTGGGCAATTTGCCTCAATTGCTCTCTACTAATTGACCCAACTTTTCTTTTGTTAGGTTCGCTGGAGCCTTTGTCAATTTTAGCTGCCTTAGTAATGAGTACTGATGCAGGTGGAGTCTTGAGGACAAATGTAAAACTCCGGTCTTCAAACACCGAAATTTCTACAGGAATTACCGTTCCAACTTGGTCAGATGTCTTGGCGTTGTACTCCTTGCAGAACATCATGATATTAACGCCGTGTTGACCCAAAGCGGGACCCACTGGCGGTGCTGGGTTGGCTTTACCAGCATTTAGGGCCAATTTAATGACCGCTACGATTTTCTTCGCCATTCTTATTTAGCTCTGTTTTTGAACCTGATTAAATTCCAATTCTACTGGTGTATCCCGTCCAAAAATAGAAAGCAAGGCTTTTAGTTTACTCCGTTCTGGACTGACTTCAATCACCTCGCCTTCAAAGTCTTTAAACGGACCAGAAAGCACGACTATCTTATCACCTGTAGCCATGTCAATTTTGACCACTGGCTCCTGTTCGCTGGTCTGTTTGAAGATCCTTTCTACTTCTGTATGACTCAGGGGCATAGGTTTTACGTGACCCCGACCTTTGCCAGTGCCACGTTTTTGTTCTGCTCCCACGAAATTGATCACATGAGTAGTGTTTCTTACTACTTGCCAGCTGTCGTCATCCATCATCATCCTTACCAGCACATAGCCAGGGAAGACTTTCTCTTCTGTATGCTGGCGACTACCGTCTTTACGGATTTTTACTGCTGGTGTATGTGGGATTTCCACCTGGACGATTTTCTCAGCTAAATCGAAGGTCTGAATGCGCTGCTCTAAGTTTGTCTTGACACGCTTTTCACAGCCAGAGGCTACTTGCACTGCATACCAGCGGGCTTCGTGAGAAGCTTCTGACGCTGTATCTGCGGCTTCCTCTGACTGCAGCGTCGCATTGTAATCTCCGTCTGTTGCAAAACTCATCCGAACACCTGTTGTGCTGCCCAAGTAAATAATCTATCTACCAAAAATATCAAAGATGCGGAGAGAGTCACCATTAACAGTACAGCCGCTGATTCACTCACTAGCTGCTTGCGACTGGGCCAAACCACTTTTTCGAACTCTTCTTTTATTCCATTTACAAAGTTCGTTATGCCAGACCCATTGCTTGCCTCTGTTATTTCTGCTTCGTTTTTTTTAGTCACGTCGCTTCTCTCCCCTCATTCCTGATACAAACAACTGTTAAGCGTTAATTTTCACCTTTTGTTAAGATTTAGCATTCAAACTTAACTTATCCGACAAACCAATAAGCTGTATGCACAAAAATTACACCCAAAATTTTCAATCATACTGCTATCTTAGCAGATGTTGCATAATTTTCGGGCATTTTTTTAGTGACAGCGCGCCCTGGAGGACTTGAACCCCCGACATCAGGTTTTGGAGACCTGCGTTCTACCAACTGAACTAAGAGCGCACAGGCTGGCTTTTACTCAGTTATTGCACTTAATATAACCCATTTTAACACAAGTTGGCAATTTTTTTCTTTGGCTTTGATTTAGGGAACAAATGAGCGGCGGGAGCCGCCTTTTGTTAAACCCTTCTCCCACATCTTGCTCTGTAGAACTATAAAGCGCGGTCAAAACGCTGCTTTATTCGGGTAGCTTTACCAACACGATTACGTAGATAATAAAGTTTAGCACGCCTTACCTTACCACGACGCAATATTTTGATGTTGTCTATGCGAGGAGAATGCACGAGGAACACTCGTTCAACTCCCACACCTTGGAAAACACGACGAACAGTAATCGTTTGATTAATACCGCCATTGCGCTTACCAATCACGACTCCTTCATAGGGTTGTATGCGGTATTTGTCGCCTTCCTTAATTTTGACTCCGACTTTGACAGTGTCGCCCACAAATATTTCGGGCAAATTAGATTTTAGTTGTTCCGCTTCAATAGAGCGGATGATCTCTTGAGTATTCATAGTCCCGGAAAAAACCCACAATCAACAATCATAAATCCATAACTACCTTATAGTCTAGTCATTTGAAATAGAGAATTTTTTAACCACAACGTCATTAAGAACACAAATGCATTACATATGGCTGTGCTAAAAAGTGTTAAATGTATTAAATTTAGCGTCGATCTTATGATCGACTACTGCTTGAAGTTACTACAACGATTGATTGTAAAGGCTTAAACAATATCCAGTAATGGATAACCATAGCTTTGGGCTAAATTATCAGTAGCGACTGTCTATAGTAACTTGACTAGAGTCAAGTTACTATAACAACAGGCAGGGGAATTGCTTGGATGAGTCATGCATTTGTGCGCTTAGTTTCCAGAGGTGGAGTAAACCACAACCACCAGTAACCCAAACTCTAGGGGCTGCAATTGCGAAAGCGGGTGGTTTGTCACCAACGCGATACGCGTTTGCGTTTGCGTTTGCGTTTGCGAAGCACTCCCAAAGGGAGCTCGCGCTCCCTATGCCTGCGGCACGGCTACGCCTATCGGGGCTAGCGTCAAGCCTCCGGCTTATCGCAAAATTTTGCCACGCGGTTTGATTAAATTTTTCAAGTTAGGAGGGGCTATAAGCCCTACGGGCACGCTACGCGTAAGCCTGCAGCATGCTCTGCGCTTACGTGAACAACAAGATTCCCGATAACTTCTGCGAAGTCGGGAATCTGAACATGCGCGATTTTCAGTTCCACAGTCTATCCCTCTTCTGTCACTTTCCGGGTATTCTGAATAAAAGAATCATGGATAGAA